>NZ_JAPDNR010000002.1 GCF_025989125.1 Chitinophaga nivalis
ACGGCAAAACGGGCCGTATCACGCGGATTAGTCGGATCTACAGGATCTCCGATCACGGCTACGTTGCCATAAGGACCATTCGCATTGGCCGTCATCACCAGCGTTAAAGTTTGGGTACTACCTTTCAATGCATCTACTATCCAGATACCGCTGCCACTGTTGTAACTGCCGTTACTTACACTGCTGCTTACATAAGTAAATCCTTGCGGTTGATCCGTCACCTGTAAGCCCAGTGTATCTTTTAAGCCACTGTTGGTGACACTTACCGTAAAGGTGACCACGCCACCTGGCTTTACTACACTTTTATCGACTGTCTTTTTGATGCTCAACACGGCAAAACGGGCGGTGTCCCGGGGATTGGTCGGATCTACAGGATCTCCGATAACAGCGACGTTGCCATAAGGACCACTCGCATTAGCCGTCATCACCAGCGTTAACGTTTGGGTACTACCCTTTAGCGCATCTACTGTCCAGATACCGCTACCACTGTTATAACTACCACTGGTCGTTGTATTGCTTACATAAGTAAATCCTTGTGGCTGATCGGTCACCTGTAAGCCCAGTGTATCTTTTAGGCCACTGTTGGTGACACTTACCGTAAAGGTTACTACGTCACCCGGCTTTACTACGTTTTTATCGGCTGTCTTTTTGATACTCAATACTGCAAAACGAGCTGTATCACGCGGGGTGGTCGGATCTACCGGATCTCCAATCACAGCTACGTTGCCATAAGGACCACTCGCATTTGCCGTCATCACCAGCGTTAAGGTTTGGGTACTACCCTTTAGTGCATCTACGGTCCAGATACCACTGCCGCTGTTATAACTACCACTGGTCGTTGTATTGCTTACATAAGTAAATCCTTGTGGCTGATCGGTCACCTGTAAGCCCAGCGTATCTTTTAGGCCACTGTTGGTGACACTTACCGTAAAGGTGACCGCGTCTCCTGGCTTTACTACATTTTTATCGGCTGTCTTTGTGATACTCAACACGGCAAAACGAGCCGTATCACGCGGATTAGTCGGATCTACAGGATCTCCGATCACGGCTACGTTGCCATAAGGACCATTCGCATTGGCCGTCATCACCAGCGTTAAAGTTTGGGTACTACCTTTCAATGCATCTACTATCCAGATACCGCTGCCACTGTTGTAACTGCCGTTACTTACACTGCTGCTTACATAAGTAAATCCTTGCGGTTGATCCGTCACCTGTAAGCCCAGTGTATCTTTTAAGCCACTGTTGGTGACACTTACCGTAAAGGTGACCACGCCACCTGGCTTTACTACACTTTTATCGACTGTCTTTTTGATGCTCAACACGGCAAAACGGGCGGTGTCCCGGGGATTGGTCGGATCTACAGGATCTCCGATAACAGCGACGTTGCCATAAGGACCACTCGCATTAGCCGTCATCACCAGCGTTAACGTTTGGGTACTACCCTTTAGCGCATCTACTGTCCAGATACCGCTACCACTGTTATAACTACCACTGGTCGTTGTATTGCTTACATAAGTAAATCCTTGTGGCTGATCGGTCACCTGTAAACTCAGCGTATCTTTTAGGCCACTGTTGGTGACACTTACCGTAAAGGTTACTACGTCACCCGGCTTTACTACGTTTTTATCGGCTGTCTTTTTGATACTCAATACTGCAAAACGAGCTGTATCCCGCGGGTTGGTCGGATCTACCGGATCTCCAATCACGGCTACGTTGCCATAAGGACCACTCGCATTTGCCGTCATTACCAACGTTAAGGTTTGGGTACTACCCTTTAGCGCATCTACGGTCCAGATACCGCTACCACTGTTATAACTACCACTGGTCGTTGTATTGCTTACATAAGTAAATCCTTGTGGCTGATCGGTCACCTGTAAGCCCAGCGTATCTTTTAAGCCACTGTTAGTTACACTTACCGTAAAGGTTACCGCGTCACCTGGCTTTACTACATTTTTATCGGCTGTCTTTTTGATACTCAACACGGCAAAACGAGCCGTATCACGCGGATTAGTCGGATCTACCGGATCTCCGATCACGGCTACGTTGCCATAAGGACCATTCGCATTGGCCGTCATCACCAGCGTTAACGTTTGGGTACTACCTTTCAGCGCATCTACGGTCCAGATACCGCTACCACTGTTGTAGCTACCGTTACTTACACTGCTGCTTACATAAGTAAATCCTTGCGGCTGATCAGTCACTTGTAAGCCCAGTGTATCTTTTAAGCCACTGTTGGTGACACTCACCGTAAAGCTTACCGCGTCACCGGGTTTGACTACATTTTTATCGGCTGTCTTTTGGATGCTCAATACGGCAAAACGAGCCGTATCACGCGGGTTGGTCGGATCTACAGGATCTCCGATCACGGCTACGTTGCCATAAGGACCACTCGCATTAGCCGTCATCACCAGCGTTAAGGTTTGGGTACTACCCTTTAGCGCATCTACGGTCCAGATACCGTTGCCGCTGTTGTAACTGCCGTTACTTACACTGCTGCTTACATAAATAAATCCTTGTGGCTGATCTGTCACCTGTAGACCCAACGTATCTTTTAAGCCACTGTTGGTGACACTTACCGTAAAGGTGACCGCGTCACCTGGCTTGACTACACTTTTATCGGCTGTCTTTTTGATGCTCAACACGGCAAAACGGGCCGTATCTCGCGGGGTGGTAGGATCTACAGGATCTCCGACCACCGCTACATTGCCATAAGGACCACTCGCATTTGCCGTCATTACCAACGTTAAGGTTTGGGTACTACCCTTTAGCGCATCTACTGTCCAGATACCACTGCCACTGTTATAACTACCATTACTTACACTGCTGCTTACATAAGTAAACCCTTGTGGCTGATCTGTCACTGCTAAACCCAGCGTATCTTTTAGGCCACTGTTGGTGACACTTACCGTAAAGGTTACCACCTCACCTGGCTTTACTACATTTTTATCGGCTGTCTTTTGGATGCTCAACACGGCAAAACGAGCCGTATCACGCGGGGTGGTCGGATCCACCGGATCTCCAATCACGGCCACGTTGCCATAAGGACCACTCGCATTGGCCGTCATTACCAACGTTAAGATTTGGGTACTACCCTTTAGCGCATCTACGGTCCAGATACCGCTACCGCTGTTATAACTACCATTACTTACAGTGCTGCTTACATAAGTAAACCCTTGCGGCTGATCTGTCACCTGTAAGCCCAGCGTATCTTTTAGGCCACTGTTGGTGACACTTACTGTAAAGGTTACCGCGTCTCCTGGTTTAACAACACTTTTATCTACTGTCTTTTTGATACTCAACACAGCAAAACGGGCCGTATCTCGCGGGTTGGTCGGATCCACCGGATCTCCGATCACGGCTACGTTGCCATAAGGACCACTTGCATTAGCCGTCATCACCAGCGTTAAAGTTTGGGTACTACCTTTCAGCGCATCTAGTGTCCAAACACCGCTGCCACTGTTGTAACTACCACTGGTCGTTGTATTGCTTACATAAGTAAATCCTTGTGGCTGAT
>NZ_JAPDNR010000004.1 GCF_025989125.1 Chitinophaga nivalis
GGAGCCAACGCAGGGAACTGAAACATCTAAGTACCTGCAGGAAAAGAAAATAACTAATGATTCCCTAAGTAGTGGCGAGCGAACAGGGAAGAGCCCAAACCGGATCGAAGCAATTCTATCCGGGGTTGTAGGACTACTTTTAGAAAGTCAGATCAAGTTGAATCATCTGGAAAGATGAGCCGTAGCAGGTGATAGCCCTGTAGACAGAAATTCTGATGGACGTGTAGTATCCTGAGTAGTGCGGGACCGGAGGAATCCTGTATGAAACTGCCAGCACCATCTGGTAAGGCTAAATACTCCTTAGATACCGATAGTGAACCAGTACCGTAAGGGAAAGGTGAAAAGTACTCCGAACAGGAGAGTGAAATAGTTCCTGAAACCGTGCGCTTACAAGCGGTCGGAGCTCGCAAGAGTGACGGCGTGCCTTTTGCATAATGAGCCTACGAGTTACTCCTCACTGGCAAGGTTAAGGTCTTCAGTACCGGAGCCGCAGCGAAAGCAAGTTCTAACAGAGCGAATTAGTCAGTGGGGGTAGACGCGAAACTTTGTGATCTATCCATGGGCAGGATGAAGGTTAGGTAAAACTAACTGGAGGTCCGAACTCATTAGCGTTGAAAAGCTATGGGATGACCTGTGGATAGGGGTGAAAGGCCAATCAAACTGAGAGATAGCTCGTTCTCCCCGAAATGTTTTTAGGAACAGCCTTGGATATAGACGTGTTATAGAGGTAGAGCTACTAATTGGGCTAGGGGGCTTCACCGCCTACCAAACCCTAATAAACTCCGAATGCTATAACATAATCTCCAGGAGTGAGGCTGTGGGCGCTAAGGTCCATGGCCGAGAGGGAAATAACCCAGACTAACAGCTAAGGTCCCTAATGATATGTTAAGTTGATCAAACGCGGTTCAAATCCTAAAACAGCCAGGATGTTGGCTTGGAAGCAGCCATTCATTTAAAGAGTGCGTAACAGCTCACTGGTCGAGGGTTTGGGCACGGAAAATAATCGGGCATCAAACATATAACCGAAGCTTTAGGCCTAGTATTTAGGTACTAGACGGTAGGGGAGCATTCTAAACTGCATCGAAGGTGTGTCGCGAGACATGCTGGAGCGTTTAGAAAAGAAAATGTAGGCATAAGTAACGATAAATAAGATGAAAAATCTTATCGCCGTAAGACTAAGGGTTCCTGATCAACGCTAATCGGATCAGGGTTAGTCGGGTCCTTAGGCAAAGCCGAGAGGCGTAGCTGATGGCAAGTTGGTGAATATTCCAACACCTGCTGTAAATTCGATGGAGTAACGGAGTAGTGAAAGGACTGCGCACTTACGGAATAGTGCGTTAAAGGGGGTAGTTATAT